>NZ_RDQG01000080.1 GCF_003697815.1 Halalkalicoccus subterraneus
GAGGAGATGGTGAGATAGACCATATCGTCGGGGTTGCGATCGGCGTGAAAGCGCTCGCCGATGACGCCCGCGATGGTGTCGTTGTGGAGGTACACTCGCTCGGAATCGATGAGCTTCTCGACGGGGCCGGTCAGAGGAATCGTTTCCACGGTATCGGGGAGGTTCGCGGGGTTCTCGATCGTCCCCGCCGCCAGGTCGAACGGGCCGAAGCTGCCGATCCCGGCGGCCTCGACCGTCCCCGAGGCGACGTCGGCCTCCTCGCAGGCCTCCCGAAGCGTGCGCAGGACGGCCTCGGTGACGTCGATCCCGGTCGGCCCCTGCGGGGTCGCTCGACGGGCGAGCGCGAGGATCTCGCTCTCCTCGTCCGCGACCGCTGCCCGGATGTTCGTCGCCCCGAGATCCACGCCGGCGTAGTGTGCCATCTTCGTTTCACGAAACGATCCGCCCGCCACTTAACTACATAGATTCGGCGAACGATGTCATCGGCATCCATGCACAGTCCGGGTCCGTCTTTATCCGCCTTCCCGTCGTATCACCGCCATGGCAACTGACAACAGCCAGCCGACCGAGGACGACACCGGTAAGACCGTCATCGACTCGACCGGCGAGGAGATCGGCATCGTCAGCGCCGTCGAAGGGGGGACGATCCACGTCGAGACCGACCCCGGCCTGACCGACAGCATCAAGGCCACGCTGGGCTGGGGCGACACCGACGGGACGCAGACGATCGCCCCCGCACACGTCGCCGAGATCACCGACGACGCCGTCCACCTCGCCCCCGACGATCCCGAGGCAACGGACGTCGACGCCGGCGCGACGACCGGGACTGGGACCGGGACCGAGGCGGGAACGGACGCGAGCGGCGACGAGGGAACGATCGCGGACGATACGGGCTCCGGGATGGGCCACGAGCAGGGAGCCACGACCGATAGGAACGACCTCCCACCCGAGGAGCGCGACGACGACCCCATCGCCGGCGACCTTTCGGGCGACGAGACGGCCGCCGAGATGGACGACGCCGGCGACCTCACCGACCAGCGGACCACCGGCGAGCGCGGCACGGACGAACTGACCGACGATGGCGTCTCGGAGCGCGACGCTGACTCCGCGAGCGACGAGATGGGCGTCCCCGCCGGCGAGGACGACGCTGCCGACGGCGCGATGGACGGGCAGGACGCCAACGAGCGTCCACCGGGCGTCGAGGACACGTCGGGCCGCGAGGACGTGCAGGACGAACAGGTCGATGACCTCCGCGGGGAAGAGGACGTGCAGGACCCGGTTCCCGACGAGCCGCGCGACACCGAGGACGTCCGGGACAACGCCGAGGAGCTCAATCCCGAGTCGGAGGCCGACCCGGAGGACCAGCCCTCGACGAGCGAGGCCGTGACCCGCGGGGCCGAGGAGGACGCCGAACTCGGCCGTGACGACGATGAGGACGAGGACGATCGGGACCGGCTCTGAGGCTCAGTCCCGAACGAACGTTACCGGACAGGGTGCCGACAGCATCACTTCCTGGGCGGTGCTGCCGAAGACCGCCTTGCCCGTGGGACTGCGTCGCCGGCCGCCCACGATGATCCGGTCGGCATCGACCGCCTTCGCCAGATCGACGATCGCCTCGCCGCGATCGCCGACCTCGCCGCGGATCTCGTAGTCGACGTCGACGGCGTCGAGCGACTGGGCGACCGTCCGGGTCGTGACGTGCCGGGAGGCGACGTCGCTGGGATCGGGGTTCTCGCTCGCGTCGAAGTCGAGGCGCTCGATCACCTCGTCGAACTCCTGGTCGCTGAAGACGTGCGAGAGTACGACGCGTGCCCCGGTTGGTTCGGCGATCTCGATCGCGGTCTCGGCGAGTCGCTTCGCTCTGTCCTCGTCCTCCTGGCCGACGGCCAGGACGATCGTTTCGATGGCCATGCTGGCCCGTACACGGGCCGTCGTTATAAACGTGGGTCGGTATCGGCAAGGGCTATGTCGCGTTCGACCCAACCACCGGTATGATCGAACCCGACCTCGACGGGCACACCGTTCTGGTCACCGGCAGCGCGAAGGGACTCGGCCGCGCGCTCACGCTCGCCTGTGCCGAACGGGGCGCGGACGTCGCCGTCCACTACCACACCAGCGGGGACGACGCCCACGAAATCGCCGAGCAGGCTCGACGAGAAGGCGTCGAAGCGACGACCGTTCGCGGTGACGTGACCGCCCCCGAGGCCGTCGAGGGACTGTTTGAGGCGGTCGAGTCCCAACTGGGCGCCGTCGACGTGCTGGTCAACAACGTCGGCGCGTTCGCGCCCGCCCACTGGGAGGAGATGGCCTTCGAGACGTGGCAGACGGTCATGGAGACCAACGTCACCGGGACGTATCTCTGCTCGAAGCGCGCGCTTCCGGCGATGCGCGAGGCGGGCTGGGGGAGGATCGTCAACGTCGGGTACGCCTCCGCCGAGAAGGGACTGATCAACCCGAAGAACGCGCCCTACTTCATGGCGAAATCGAGCGTGTTGATGTTCACCCGGATGCTCGCCGCCGACACCCAGTCGGACGGGATCACGGTCAACGCGGTCTCGCCGTACGTGATCGAGAACTCCGACGAGTTTCCCGACGAACTCCCGCAGGGCAGGCCCGCGGGCTTCGAGGACGTCACCCAGGCGGTGTTCACCTTCCTCGAGAAGGGAAGCGATTACATCAGCGGCGCGAACGTCGAGGTCTCGGGCGGGTGGCTGCCCGAGGACGTCTGAGATCCGCGGCCGTCCTCGTCCGCGCCACACGAGTTATACGGCCGCCCATCGAACGCGATACCGTATGGCCATCACGCCGCACGCGAGGCGTCACTCACGAGAATCGGGGGTGAACCGCCGGTGGGCGAGCTAACGGGCCTGTTCTCGCCCGACCGGGTCGCCGTCGTCGGGGCCACCCCGCGGGAGGGGTCGGTCGGCCACGCGATCACGTCGAACCTGCTCGCGAGCTTCGACGGCGAGGTCGTCGGCGTCAACCCGAACTACGAGACGGTGCTGGACGCACCCTGCGTCGACTCGCTCGAAGAGGCGGGCGATCCCGACCTCGCGGTGGTGGTCGTCCCGCCGCGGATCGCGCTCGATGCGGTCCGCGAGGCCGGCGAGATCGGGGTGCGAAACGTCGTCGTGATCACCGCCGGCTTCGCCGAGACGGGCAGTGAAGGGGCGAGCCGCGAGCGCGAACTCCGAGGGATCGCACACGAGTACGACCTCAACCTCGTCGGGCCCAACAGTTTGGGAGTGATGAGTACGCCCCTCGGACTGAACGCCACGTTCGGGCCGGACGACGCCCTCGAAGGGAGCCTCTCGTTTATGAGCCAGTCGGGGGCGTTCGTCACGGCGGTCATCGACTGGGCCAACGATCAGGGAATCGGCTTCAAGGACGTCGTTTCTCTCGGTAACAAGGCGGTACTCGACGAGGTCGACTTCGTCGAGACGTGGAGGGACGACGAGGACACCGACGTGATCATCGGCTACCTCGAGGGGATCTCGGAGGGTCGGGAGTTCATCGAGACGGCCCGCGAAGTCACCCGGGACACCCCGGTCGTCCTCGTCAAGTCCGGGCGGACCGACGCGGGCGCGCAGGCCGCGTCCTCACACACGGGGACGATCGCCGGCTCCGAGCGGGCCTACGAGGCCGGACTGGAGCAGGCGGGCGTCCTTCGGGCCGAGTCGGTGCAGGATCTCTTCGACTCGGCGAGAATGCTCGCGAACCAGCCCCTGCCCGACTCGGAGACCGTCGCCGTCATCACCAACGCGGGCGGCCCCGGCGTGATGTCGACGGACGCGGTCGGCGATTCCCGGCTCTCGATGGCCTCCTTTTCCGAGGGAACCATCGACCGCTTCCGCGAGTCGCTACCGGCAGAAGGGAACGTCTACAACCCCGTCGACATCGTCGGCGACGCCGACGTCGAGCGCTTCGCGGGCGCGCTCGATACGGCACTCGCGGACCCGAACGTCGGGATGGCCCTCGTCCTCTCGGCGCCGACCGCGGTGCTCGACTACGAGGAGCTGGCCGAGCGGACCATCGAACTGCGCGCGAAACACGACAAGCCCGTCGCAGCCTGCTTCATGGGCGGCGAGCGCGTCGCACCCGCGGCCGAACTCCTCCGAGACGCCGGCATCCCCAACTACTTCGACCCCGCCCGCGCGGTCGACAGCCTCGATTCGCTCGCGGAGTACCGCGAGATCAGAGGGAGAGAATACGACGCCCCCGCCGAGTTCGACGTCGACCGCGAGCGAGTCAGGGAGTTGCTCGACCGCGCGGAGGACAGGGGGGACAACCGGATCGGCGTCGAGGCGATGGGAATACTGGAGGCGTACGGGGTTCCGATTCCGGAGGGCGAGGTCGTCTCCGACCCCGCCGAGGCAGAACGCATCGCGGCCGAGATCGACGGCGAGGCCGTGATGAAGATCGTTTCCCCCGATATCATGCACAAGTCGGACATCGGCGGGGTGAAGGTCGGCGTCGCTCGCGAGGACGTCTACGACGCCTACGAGGACCTCGTGACCCGCGCCCGGAACTACCAGCCCGACGCGACCCTGCTGGGCGTCCAGGTCCAGGAGATGGTCGACCTCGATTCGGGGGTCGAGACCATCGTCGGGATGAACCGCGACCCGCAGTTCGGCCCGCTCCTCCTCTTCGGCCTCGGCGGGATCTTCGTCGAGACCCTCGAGGACGTGACCGTCCGGGTCGCGCCCGTCAGCGGGAACGAGGCGGGCGCGATGATCGACGAGATCGACGCCGCGCCCCTCTTGCGGGGCGCCCGGGGACGCGAGCCCGTCGACGAGGCCTCGATCACCGAGACGATCCAGCGCCTCTCGCAGCTCGTGACGGATTTCCCCGAGATCGTGGAACTGGACATCAACCCGCTGGTCGTCACGCCCGAGGAGGCGACGGCCATCGACATCGCCCTCACCGTAGAGCAATGACCCGAACCGTACTCATCACCGGCACCGAGGACAGCACAGGAAAGACCGCCATCGCGCTCGCGCTCGGACAGCTGGCCGCCGAACAGGGCCTGAACGTGGGTTACATGAAACCGAAGGGCACGCGCCTGCAGAGCAACGTCGGCAAGACGATCGACGAGGACCCCCTGCTCGCCCGCGAGCTGCTCGATCTCGATGCGGAGATGCACGAGCTCGAGCCGATCGTCTACTCGCCGACGTTCGTCGAGGAGGCGATCCGCGGCCGGGAGGACCCCACAGAGCTGCGCGAGACGGTACGGGAGAACTTCGAGGCGCTCGCGGCGGAGCGGGACCTGATGCTCGTCGAGGGCGCGAGCGACCTCGATACCGGCGGGATCGTCGATCTCACGGACGCCGACCTCGCCGACCTGTTCGACGCCGAGGTAGTGTTGATCTCGCCCTACGCGAGTGCGGGTGACACCGACGCGGTCCTCGGGGCCGCCGACCGACTGGGAGACCGTCTCGCGGGCGTCGTCTTCAACGCCGTGGGCGACGCGAGTTTCGACTCGCTCGAATCGGACACCGTCCCCTTCCTCGAAGGTCGGGAAATCCCGGTGTTGGGAGCGCTCCCCCGAACGCAGGAGCTGGCGGGCGTCACCGTCGGCGAGCTCGCCGACGAACTGGGTGCCGAGCTGCTGACGGACGCAGCTACTGACGAATTCGTCGAGCGCTTCCTCGTCGGCGCAATGGGCGGCGATTCCGCGCTTCGCCATTTCCGGCGGGCTCGCAACGCCGCGCTGATCACCGGCGGGGATCGCTCGGACGTCCAGACCGTGGCGCTCGAGGCCTCCGGCGTGAAGTGTCTCGTCCTCACTGGCGGGCTTCGTCCCTCCGGTGCCGTCGTCGGGAAGGCAGAAGAGAAGGGCGTCCCGGTCATGGTCGTTCGATCCGATACGCTCTCGACGATCGAGCGCGCCGAGGAGGTCGTCAGGCGGGGGCGGACCCGTAGCGCCGAGACGGTCGCGCGGATGCGCGCGCTCATCGAGGAACACGCCGATACCGGGGCGCTCCTCGGCGGCGACTGACGCCCCAAACCGCCCGCCATCGTTCGATTCTCGCCGCAAGCAGGCGCAAGCCGACCGTAGTTATGTGCTCGCCCCCTCGATTCGTTCGTGACGACGTCATTGCTCTCGGACGGCTTCGGCGGGTCGCTTCGGCTCATCACCCACGAGGACGGCGAGGCCCTCGAGTGCTGGACGCTCGCCCCCGAGGACCCCGACGACGACCGGCGTTACACCGCTTGGATCAGTGCCGATCCCGAGACGGTCGTCGATCTCGACGAGCACCGGTAGCTACCGAACGTCAACGCCCCACGTCACGTGCGCCCACGCACGCTCGTAGACGTAGTACGTCCCCGTTTTCAGCAGGTTCGTCGCCACCCCGATGCTGAGCGCCTCGCCCGCCGCCCCGGTCACGAGAAACGCCACGCCCGCCGTGATCGCGAACATGAACAGCCGGTAGCAGACCGTCTTGACGATCGCACGCGATCGGCTCTGGCTCGGTTGCCGCGCGAAAGCTGCGTCAGTCATGGTATTTCGTCTCGGTACTCCCTGTTCACTCTACCGATTCAGGTTACTTTCTGTGTTAATGTAACCTTATACGATTACTCATCGGGATCGCTTGACTCACGGTGGGCGCGCTCGACGGCATCGAGCAGTCCGTTCGCTGCGTATGCCAGGTGCGACACGCAGTCGCAGTCCGAAGCTCCGAACCCGTCGATCCCGGCGTCAGGAAGCGTCCGGCCGACCGCACATTCGACGTCCTCCTCGGGCGTGCGAACGACGGCTTCGATCGCCGCGGTGGGGTGGCCGAGCAGGTAATCGACGTGCCAGTGGCGGGTATCGCGTTCGCCGCGGGCGAGTTCGCGGTGTCTGTCGACCCGCGAGAATCCGCCGGGGCCGAAGGCGCTTCCGGTGTAGGCGTAGCGTCCCGCCGAGAATTCTTGGGTGCCGAGCGCGCCGACGTCGATCGTCGCCGGCTCGGGAAGTGCGATCACGAGCGTGTAGGTGCCGCCCATGTTCGTCCGTCGGTCGGCCGAGAGAGGACGGTTACGGTTCGGACCGCGGATCACCGGCGTTGGCCAGCCCGGCGACGAACTGCTTGATGACGGTCCCCTCCGCACGGTGAAGCGTCTCGCTCGCGGTCGATTTCGCGACCCCGAGTTCGTTGGCGAGGTCGGTGAGCGAGCATCGACGAGGAGTGTCGTAGTAGCCGTTCTCGACGGCTGCAAGCAGGACCTCACGCTGGCGTTCGGGGAGGGGGTGTTCGACTCGCACCTGCTCGCGCACGTACTCGACCTCGAAGTCGAGCCCGAACGCCCGCAGCTGTTCGCCCAGCTTCGAGAGGCGTTCTCTGGAAGCGGTGATTTCGACGGTCGCGCTCCCGTCGCTGATATCGATCGGGAGCTCGATCGCGATCCCTGACTCGCGCGCCGAGAGCAACAGCAGGGGCTGGGTGGTCTCGAACTGCACGAGCGTCCCCCGATCGCCCCGGTGGAGTACCGAACAGGCCGTGACGTCCTCCGCCCCGCGCATCCACTCGACGACCGCCTCGCGGTCGGGCCCGTCGATCCGCACCAGTCCGAACCCGACCCCGTCGCCGGGCATCGCGGCTAGCACCCGGACGTTCGTCTCGGGGTGCGCCCGCGAGACGTCGGCGATCCAGACGCCCTCCGGAAGGCCGATCGAGAGGCGTGCCTCCGCCATCAGCGCCACCCCCACAGGTTCGGGCGACGAGCCGGCCACGCTAGCAGCAGAACATGAACGGGTACATCAGCCCCACCCGGTCGCCCTCGTCGAGCTCGGTGTCCAGCCCCTCGTAATGTTCGTTGAACCGACCGTTGACCGTGACGCGGGCGTACGCGCGCGTCTGCTCGCCCTCGGGGTTCTTCTTCCAGGTACCCGGTAGCTCCTCGGGCGGGGTCGCCCAGCCGTGGGCGGTCGCGTCGGCCTCGGTTTCGGCGATCAGCAGGTCCGCGATGTCGTACTCGGCGAACAGTTCGTCGAGCAGCTCCCGAAGCGTCGTTCCCTCGAAGCTGTACGAGAACCGGTGTTTCCCGACCGCGTCGTAGACGTGACCGGTACAGACGACGGTCACGGTGGTTCGGGGCCGCGGTTCGGACTCGGGGTCGGCCTCTGTCGTGCTCACGTCCGACAGTAGACACTCGACCACTGAAACCACGAGTACGAACATGTTCGGCTCGGACTCGGCTCATGGACCCGTCCGTTCGGCCGGGTGGTCGACGAAAGAGCCCCTCGTGGGGTCGCTGTAGGGTTCGCGTTCGCCGCTCCGTCCCCGCGCTGTCGGCCACACGGTCGTGTGTGAATCGACGGGCGACATAACTCTTGTCCGGTCTACGGCCCCCGGAGGGCGTTCGCTCCCAGCGCGAGGACGACGACCGACAGGAGCACGAGGAACAGCGAGAACGCGACCCCCCACGAGGCGATGTCGGCGACGGACCCGACGACGGCGCTCCCGGTCGCACTCACCAGCATGTAGCTCGTGCGCACGAGCCCGAAGCCCGCCCCGCGCTCCTCGGGCGAGAGGTAGTCCATGAATCGGGGGAGGACCGCCGCCCCCCAGCTCATGGCCGTGCCGACGAGTGTGATCGCGGCTCCCACGACGAGCAGGCTCGACCCGAGGACCAGCAGGCCGTAGCCCGCGATTCCGAGCAGGGCGCAGGCGGCCGCGACCGCCTCGCGGCCGAAGCGGTCCGACAGCGAGCCGATCGTCGGCTGGGTGAGCCCGTGGATCACGAAGTACGCCGAGAAGAAGGCGCTCGCGAGCCCGATCGAGTAGCCGTGGTGGGCGACCAGAAAGGTCGGCAGGAAGGAGGCGGTGGCCTGCCAGACGAACTCGAAACAGATCGCGAGCAGTGCGGTGAAGGCGATCTGCGGGCGGGTCAGAAGCTCCGTCAGGGGCCCGAGCGCGATCCGGTCGCGCATGGGTTGGTTCGGGCGCGCGGGCTCGGTTTCTCTCACTTTCCACGCGAACAGGAAGAAGATGGGGGCGGCACTCAGCGCGCCCAGCCCGATCGAGTAGCGCCAGCCGATCCGGCTGGCGACCGCGGCGGCCGCAAGCGGTGCGAGCAGGCCAGCCAGGGGTGCACCGGAGTTGTGGATCCCGATCGCCGAGCCGATGTTCTCGAACTCCTTGGTCAGCAGGGTGGTAGCGACGCTGTAGTGAAGCCCCGCGACCGCACCCAGACAGACCGTCAGAGCGAGGAAGACCCAGATCGACGGCGAGAGCGCGAGCGCTCCGCTCGCGAGCGCGGTCAGCCCGATCGCCGCGAGGATCACCGAGCGCTCGCCGTAGCGATCCGCGAGGATCCCCGAGGGGAACTGCGAGAGCGAGTAGGCCATCCACAGCCCCGTCAGCGCCACGCCGGTGACCGTCGAGGTGACGCCGAACTCCGCCTCGATGGCGGGGACGACGGGGCTGATCACGAGCCGGGCAACCATCGTCGCGAAGAAGGCGAGCGTACACAGCGCGAGAACCGTCGTCCGGTACGTCCACCGACCCATTACGCTAGGCTCGTCGGCCCGCCCCGAAGTCCCCATCGGTCCCGGAAGCTATGTCACCCCGTCCCCTACAGGGGGGTATGAACGTCGTCACCCTGCTACCCTCGGCCACGGAGATCGTCTGCGCGCTGGGCGTCGAGCCCGTCGGGACCTCCCACAGCTGCGACCACCCACCGGAAGTGCGCGAGCTGCCCGACATCACCCGCTCGTCGGTCGACGAGAACGCCGACAGCGCGACCATCGACGAGCAGGTGCTCGACGCCGAGCGTGCCGGCGGAGTCTACGAGATCCGACTGGACGCCCTAGAGCGCGCCGACCCCGACCTGATCGTCACTCAGGGGATCTGTGACGTCTGTGCGGTCGACACCGTCCTGGTTCGCGAGGCCGTCGCGGAGCTGGACCTCGACTGTGAGGTGCTCACGACCGATCCCCACGGTCTGGAGGACGTCTTTTCGGATATCGCGCGGATCGGGCGGGCCGTTGGTCGGGAGGAACAAGCCGACGAGTTGGTCGCCGACTGTCGGGCGCGCGTCGAGCGGGTCCGCGAGCGCGCGCCCGACGACCCCGAAGAGCGCCCGCGGGTCCTCGATATCGATTGGATGGACCCGGTGATGATCGGGGGCCACTGGGTGCCCGAGCTAGTGGGAACCGCGGGCGGCGAGTACGGCATCGTCGACGCAGGGGAGGCCTCGACGCCCGTCGAGTGGTCCACCGTGGTCGAGTTCGACCCCGAAACGCTGATCGTTGCACCGTGTGGGTTCGGGATCGAACAGACCGAACGGAACCTCGCGGAGCTTCGGGGGCGGGCGGGCTGGTCGGAACTGACTGCCGTCCGCGAGGGTCGCGTCTACCTGATCGACGGCTCCACGTACATGAACCGACCGAGCCACCGGCTGGTCGATTCGCTCGAACTGCTCGCGGGCGCGCTCCATCCCGACCGGTTCGACCTGCCCGCGGCCGATGCGCTCTCTCGTCTCCCGCCCGAGTCGCTCTCGGCGGATTGATCGGCCCCGGATCCCCATAGCGGACTCCTCCGGAGAGCTATAGAGGAATCGTCGCGCAACCTGCAGGCAACCCGGGCGAATCAGGCGTAGGCCTCGAACTCCTCGCCGAACGCGAGGAAGTAGGCGGTTCCGATACCCCCGATCAGGCTCGCGAGCGCGAACGCGACGGTCGGGCTGCCGGCGTATGCCAGGCCGGTGCCGGGGATCGAGAGCCCGCCGTAGATGGCCCCTCCGAGGGCGGCGCTCGGGATCACGACCGCGTTGCGCACGAGGTAGTACGCCCCCGAGACTCTCCCTCCCGTATCGCGCTCGGCCGGTCCGACGATCAGCGCTTTATGAGCAGGTAGCCCGGCGAAGCGCAACCCCGAGAAGGCAAAGAGCAGCGCGACGACGACGGCGTTGGCGGGCGCGGAGATCAGCAGGACCGGAAACACGGCGTAGACCGCGAACCCGAGCGCGACGATGGGTTTCAGACCGACCGACTCGGCGAGCTTCGCGGCCGGCGGCATCGAGACAAGCGCGATCACCATCTCGATCGCGAGCAACACGCCGAAGAAGACGGCCGGCGAGAGCTCGATCGGACCCACGGTGAGCCCGACTTCGAGGAACTGGGTGACGACGATGACGAAGAAGACGTAGACCATGCCGTTGGCGAACCGCACGAGAGTGTCGCCGACCAGCAGCGGTCGGAGCTCCGGGGGCAGCGCACGCAGGTCCTCGCGGATCGAGGCCAGTCCCTCGAACTCCTTACCGATTGAGGTGTCCTCGGCCTCGTAGAGGTAGTGCTGGGCGGCCGTCGCGAGCAGACCGAAGACGACCGCGACCGCGAGCACGTACTGGAAGCCGACGGCGAAGTCCGCGAAGAAGTACAGGACCCCGGCGGCGATCAGCGGGCCGACGAGGAAGGCCGAGCGCCGGAAGACTTCCGTACTGGCGAAGCCGCGGGCGAGCCGGGAGGGCGGGACCGACTGTTTGACGATGGCGAAGGTCGCGCCCAGCCCGAAGGACTTCCAGGCTTGGGCGAGAAAGAGGCCGACGAAGATCCAGATCCAGGGCTCGAGGACGACCCCGACGACGACGATCGTTCCGAGGTTTGGCGCGAGAAGCCAGAACAGAAAGCCCAGACTCGAAAGCAGACCGAAGACCGTCAGGGAGATCCGCGAGCCCATCCGGTCGGAAAGCGCGCCGCCGGGATATGGATAGACGGCGCTGATGACGTTCCCCACCGTTCCGAACAGGCCGATGACGAAGGTACTGGCCCCCAGCGCGGCCATGTACTCGGGAACGTACCGCGAGGTCATCTGGAAGCCGAGGCTGAAGGCGAACATCGCAAGCGAAAGGACGAGCACGTCACGCTCCAGCGAGAAGAACTGTTTGTACGCCGCGAGGGTGTCCGGCGAGTCGGTTTCGGCCGTCATCCGTGGACACGTTCGTCCGCCGCCGCCCGGTTCGCGCCCGTCGCTGCAGGCAGTCGGGTTCGGATCGCCGAGGTCGCGACCATGGGTATCGTCGTTTCTCCCCGTAGATAGGGTTTCGCCCCGATGGTCCACTCGCCCATGACGACCCTCGTGTCGAGACCCGACCGTCCCGCCCGCTCCGAGAACGCGCTCGGTATCCGGTCGTGTGGCGTTGTCCGACGGACGAACGCGATCTCGTCGATCTGAGACGGCTCTCCGGTGCATTCGGTCGCGATAGAACGGGAGACCGCGGCGCCGCGAAACTCGCGGAAAGAGAACCATCCCCGATGCTCCGAGTCGGGTGGGTCGAACGCGGTGGTAGCGTGGACTCAGGTGACAACCTGCGTTGGCGCGGTGAACGGCCGTGTGTCAGATGGGTGCCTCTGACAGTGCCCCGTTGACACGGCACTCCGGCTACGGAAGGGACCGGAAAAACGATCCGGTGCAACCCGTTGCGGTCGATTTCTCGTCGAATGCAACCAGTTGCATTCACTCCAGCAGCCCGTCGAAGCTCGTCTGTTCTGCGGCCCGCAGCGTGCGGTGGAACGTCGAGCGGTTGATGCCGAGGCTTTCGGCGAGCTCGGCCCCGGTGATCCGGCGGGGCGTCTCGAAGTAGCCGCTCAGGTGGGCGATCCGCAGGATCTCTCGCTGGCGGTCGGTCAGATCCGCGGCGATCCCGTTCCGTCGTTCCTCGCGGGTTCGCGGCGGGCGGTCGAGGTCCCACCGGCCGGTCAGTTCGACGCCGTCGTACTCCGCTTCGAGCGCCTCACAGAGCGCGCGAACGTCGTCCTCGACGGCGGTTTCGGCGATGACGGTCGTTCCCTCGGGCGTCGCCGTCAGCGAGCTGATCGATACGCCGCGATCCAGAAACGGCGAGAGCAGACACGGCGGGCGGACCGCGCAGTCGAGCAGTGTTCGCCCGTCGGCCTCGGTCGGGTTACAGGAGGTGACCCGCGCGTCGTCGTCGGCCGCCCGCTGTACGCGATCCGCGGGCGCGTCGACGGTGCAGAACCAGCGGATCGTCCCGTCGTCACGGGGGACGACCCCTCGGTGGTCGAGCTTCCCGCCCACCGCGAGCGCGGCCGGCAGGCACTCGGGGTCCTCGACGGCGAACCGGAGCTCGGTGACGCCGTCGCTCGCGAGCGCGTTGCGCGTCTCGACGGCGTCGATCGCGTAGCCGACGGTCTCGCCGAGCTCGACGAGCACCTCGCGTTCGTCCTCGCGGAACGCCCCGCCGTCGACCGCGTGGACGCTCAGCACGCCGTAGCTGCGGTCGCGGTGGCCGAGCGGTACGGCCGCCACAGCCCGGTAGTCCTGCGAGAGCGCGTCGGCGCGCTGGCTGGCACACCCCGACTCGATCAGCTCCCGCTCGATCACCGGCTCTCCGGTCCGGGCCGCCCGCGCGGCCGCCGAGTCCTCGCGGTCGAGTCCGTCGAGCGCGGATTCGGTGATGCCCGCCTGCGCCGTCGGGACGAACCCCTCGCGTCGCTCGCCCACCCACGCGAAGCGATACGGGTCGGCGGCCGCGAGGCGCTCGCAGACGGTTCGAGTGATCTCCTCGCGGCTGTCCGCCCGGACGAGCGCCCCGGTCACGCCGCGGACGAGGTCGGTGACGTGGTTGAGGCGTTCGAGCTCGGCGTTCGCGCGCCGGAGCTCCTCGCGGCGGGTCCGTAGGTCGCGCTCGCGGTTCGTTCGGTCGAGGGCGGCCTCGACGTTGTCACAGAGCACGCGTACGACCGACAGCCGCTCCTCGTCGACCTCGTCCCACAGCGCCAGCACGCCGTGGGAACCCAGCGGAATCGCGGTGAGATCCCCCTCGCGCTCGACGGCCCGCTCGACGAACGCCGTCCAGACGGGGCCCCCGTCGATCCGGGGCTCGCGCTCGACGAACTCCGCGGCCGCGGGGGCGTGCGCTGCCGGCCGGAGGACCGGCCCGTCGGCGTCGAAGCGGTAACCCGCTACCGCCGACAGCCCGAGGTGCTCGCGGGTGGCCGCGACTGCGGCGTCGTAGACCGCCGCCTCACTGTCCGCGCGCATCATCTCCCGGGTCGTCCCGTGGAGCCCCGACAGCGCGTCCTCGCGGCGCTTCTGTCGGGTGATGTCCTCGATCGCGAAGACCGCCCCGTCGAACGTGCCGTCCTCGAACAGCGGCGCGGCGTTGATCCGCAGCCAGCGCGTCCGCCCGCCGATCTCCGCGCGGTAGCGACGCCCGTACATCGGCTCGTCGCGCTCCCTGACGAGGTCGAACGGCCGTTCTCCGGGTGTGAGCGGTTCGCCGTCCGCGATCAGCTGCCAGGGGAACGCCTCGAAGGGCGTGCCGGCGATCCCCTCGACGCCGGCGAGCTCCTCGGCCCGCTCGTTGGCGAAGGTGATCGTGCGGTCTTCGTTTAGCACGAGGATCATCACCGGGCTCGTCTCGATCAGCCACTCGGTGCGGTCGCGCTGACAGCGGAGCGTGCGCTCGACGCGCTTTCGGTGGGTGACGTCCGTCGCGATCCCGGCGATGTCGACGATCTCGCCCTCCTCGTCGCGGACCGGGAACCCCCGGTCGTGGACCCACCGGAGCGACCCGTCGGGCCGGCGGACCCGATAGACCTCGTCGAACGCGCCGGTGTCGATCATCCCCTCGATCGCGCGCTCGACCCGCTCGCGGTCCTCGGGATGGATCGCCTCGATCGTCGTCCGGGGGTCGCCCTGGAGCCGCTCGCGCGGGCGACCCCAGATCTCCTCGAACGCCGGGTTGACGTAGATCGTCCTGAACTCCGGATCGCTGATCCAGAATCCCTCCGAGGCGTTCTCGGTGAGCCGGCGGAACGCCCGCTCGTACTCGCGGACGCACCGCTCGATGCGATCGCTGGCTCCCATCTCACCGACCCCCGATCCGTCGTCGCATGTCAACCGACATGGCCGATCGGATCATAAACCCTCCCCCGAACCTTTGTGTTCGTCGCCCGTCGTCCGACCATGACACCGCTTCCGAGCGCCCGCTCGAACGGACGGACGCCGCGAGTTACCTCCTCCGGGGTGGGCGGGCGATGATCGAGATCTCGGACCTCGACCACGTCGCGATCCGCGTCGGCGATCTCGACCGGGCGCTCGGGTTCTACCACGACCTGCTCGGCCTGCCCGTTAGGGATCGCGAGAAGTTCGAGGACGGCGAGCTGCCGTTCGTCGCGGTCGCCGCCGGCGGTCGGCATCTCCATCTCGTGCCCGTCGAGGAGGAGTTCGACGTCGACGGAGAGCACGTCTGCCTGCTGCTTCGCTCGGACGACACCGACACGCGGGGGGCGATCGAGGACTACCTCGATGAGCTTCGCGAGTCCGGCGTCGAGGTCGAAGAGGGCGAACCGCGCGAGCGCCTCGGCGCCTACGGCCGGGACTGGGCCGCCTACGTCCGCGACCCGGACGGCCGGCGCGTCGAGCTGAAGTTCCACTGAGACCGGCCCGCGACGCCTTCCGTAGCATCCGCCTCGGCGGTCGTGGAGCGGTGATACCCCGACGGCGCCTCGCGGTTGTCGGGGTCGTCCGCGTGGGCGTCGCCGAGGACGAGCATGCTCCGGATTACCCGCCCGGCGGCGTAAGCTTGCCGCGCCGACAGGCCTAAGCCGTCTCTGATGCTCGTGAACGTGTGTCTCGGTTCACGAGGCGGGAGCGCCGTTCAGCCCATCGCGTCCCCCGCGAGGCGGTCGTCCGCGCGTGGCTCGCCCGTGAGCACGAGGGTGACCCGCCCTCGACGGCGAGCGGGGCGTTCGATGCACTGCTGACCGAGAACCCCGGCGCGGCGGCCTTTCTCTGGCGCGACGCGCCCCACGCCTGTTACCGACTGTCGCTCTCGCGGGCGCGTTTCGACCGCCTGCACGTCATCGAGGGGCCTCCCGAACTCGGCTGGGGGGCGCTCTCGCCCGACGGAACCGTCGAGGGCTGTGCCCGCCGGATCGACCGGGGGGATCCCGACCGACTGGCCCGCACGACGGGCGTCGACGTCCCTGCGATCGAGCGCCTCTCGCGGGAGCTGCCCGACGACGACCCGTTGGTACTCTCCACCCGTCGGGGGGCGGTGCCCTGGCACGTCGCCGACGGCAACCACCGGGCGGTCGCGACGGCGCTTTCGCTCCGTCGGGGCGCGGGCTACGAGCCGCGGACGGCGTACCTCTGTGTCGGCGCGAACCCGATCCTCGAACCGCTGCTCCAGCGGATTCGCGGGCTGTTGTGACAGTGCCGCTTCCTTTCCAAAACGCAATAAGGGCATGGCCCCACTGTTCGCCCATCGTGACGACACAGATCACGCTGGTCCAGATCGACAACTACGGGCCGTGGACCGTTACGCCCGAGCCCCGCCGGGAGGTCGATCTCCAGACGCTGCAGTCGCGCCTCTACGCCGACCTCTCCCAGCAGATCGGCCGGGAAGGGGGGTACGTCTTCTTCACGCGCTTCGACAACATGATCGCCGTCACCAACGGGCTCTCGCGTGCCGACCACGACCTGATCCAGGAGTCGGTCGGCAATCGCTATCCCGTCTCGGTCAGCATGGGGATCGGCACGGACCCGTCCCCGCGGGCGGCGCTCGCCGACGCGACTCGCGTGCTCCAGACCGCCGGCAGCGCCCAGGACGGCGAGCGCCGCGAGATCCTCGGCGGCGAGGTTCTCCCGGAGGACGATCGAACCGACGACGACGTCCAGATCGCCCACTTCGACGTGATCGACGTCACGGGTACCTACACCGACCGGGTCGACGCCTTCGAGACGTTCATCGCCATCGAACAGGGTTACGCCGCGCTGATGCGCCACATGCACGCCGAGCACGACTCGCTTTCCTTCTTCGTCGGCGGCGACAACATCATCGCGACCTGTCCCGACCTCTCCCAATCGGCCTACGAGGCAGCCATCGCGCACGTCTCGGAGGCGGTCGACGTCGATCTACAGGTCGGCGTCGGGCGCGGCCGGAGCGCCCACGACGCCGGCATGGCCGCCAAACACGCCCTGGAGGAGTGTCGCCACAACGGCACCCGCGTCGAGCGCACCGCCGTCGCGGACGACTGACCCACGAGTATGTACACCGTTACCGTCACCACCGATTTCGTCGCACAGCACTTCCTCACCGTCCCCGACCCCGGTCCTGAGGGCCAGGTCCACTCGCATCACTACGAACTCGCCGTCGAGTGCGAGGGTCCCGAGCTGAACGAGTACGGCTACCTGCTCGACATCGACGACCTCACGGCCGCGATCGACGGGATCGAGGAGCGCTACCGCGACGAACTGCTCAACGACCTGGATGACTTTTCGGATCTGAACCCGAGCGTCGAGCAGTTTGCGCGGATCGTCGCCGACCGGCTCGCCGGCGATCTCAACGCCCCCAAAGTCGAAACCCTTCGCGTGAGGATCCACGAGGACGAGATCGCGTGGGCGGCCTACGAACGGGCGATCTGATGCATATCGGCCTCGTCGTCTACGGCGACCTGGAGCCTCGCTCCGGAGGATATCGCTATGACCGCCGCCTCGTCGAGGGGCTCAGAGCGCGGGGCGACCGGGTCGACGTGATCTCCCTGCCCGAAACGAGCTATCCGGAGAGCCTCGCCCACAACCTTTCTCCACGTGTTGCCCGCGAGTTCGACCGCCCGTTCGACGTCCTTCTCCAGGACGAGCTCTGTCACCCCTCGCTCGTGGGGCTGAACCGTCGACTCGACGCCGAGTACCCGATCGTCTCGGTCGTCCACCACCTCCGCGCGAGCGAGTCGACGGGTCTCGAACGCCGGCTGGTCGGCGCGATCGAACGCGCGTACCTTTCGACGGTCGACGCCGTGATCTGCAACAGCCGCCCCACCCGCGCCGCGGTCTCACGGCTGACGGATGTCCCAGGAATGGTTGCGTGGCCGGGTGCGGACCGATTCGACGGTCTCCCGTCCGACGAGGAGATCGCGAAACGCGCCCGACGCGAGCCCTTCGAGGTGATTTTCGTCGGCAACCTCATTCCGCGCAAGGGCCTCGACTCGCTGGTTCGCGGGCTCGCAGGGACCGACGCAGACTGGCGGCTCACGGTCGTCGGGGGCGAGAGCGATCCCGACTACAGTGGGAAAATCCACGACCTCGTTTCTGAATTGGGGCTCGAAGACCGGGTCGAGTTCACGGGCTGGCTCGACGACGACGCGCTCGCCGCATGTCTCGAATCGTCGGATCTCTTGGCCGTCCCCTCGACCCACGAGGGCTTCGGCATCGTCTACCTCGAAGGGATGGCGTTCGGCCTCCCCGCGCTCGCCACCACGGCGGGCGGGGCTCGTGACCTCGTGACCGACGGCGAGACGGGCTTTCTCGTCGACCCCGGTGACCACGGAGCGATCACGCGCGCGATCGAGACCTGTGCGGGCGACCGCGACCGACTGGTCGGGATGAGTCTCGCGGCCCGTCGGCGCTTCGAGCGCCACCCGACGTGGGACGCGATGGCCGGCCGGATACGGGCCTTCCTCGAAACGCGTCTCGCCTGAGTCACTCCGCGTACGAGATGGGATCCTCGCTTCCCGCACGCTCGAAGGCCTCCTTCCGGTAGGTACACGAATCACACGTTCCGCAGGCCGGCGCTTCCTCGCGATAACAGCTCCACGTGTGTTCGTAGGGCACGCCGAGGTCGAGCCCGCGCGCTGCGATCTCGGTCTTCGAGTCCTCGACGTAGGGCACCTCGATCGAGATCTCCGTCTCGGGCTTCGTCCCCGTGTCGACCACGTCTTGAAAGGCCTCGAAGAAGGCGGGCCGGCAGTCGGGATAGCCCGCGAAGTCCTCGGAGTGTGCGCCGATGTAGATCGCCTCCGCGCCGCGGGCCTCGGCGTAGGAGACCGCCATCGACAGCAGGTTCGCGTTCCGGAAGGGAACGTACGTATCGGGAATTTCTTCCTCGTCGGTGGCGTCGCCGACCGCCATCGACTCGTCGGTCAGACTCGACCCGCCGATCGCGCTCAGGTGGTCGGTTTCGATGTGCAGGAAGTCGGCGGCGTCGAGGTCCTCGGCGAGCCACTGTGCACACTCGTACTCCTTTCCCTCCGTCCGCTGGCCGTAGGAAGTGTGCAAGGCCGCGATCTCGTAGCCCTTTTCCTTAGCTTCGTAGGCGGCGGTCGCGCTGTCCATGCCCCCCGAGAGGAGGACGACGGCTTCTGACATGGGCGAGTGGACGTGATGGGGGTGGATAGACCCCTCGGATCAGGTCCCCGGCGCGTCGTTCCACAGGTCGACGTGCAGCCGGGGCGTGTAGCGAAAGCCGTACTCCATCGCGAGTTCCGCCACCCGATTGCGGGTTTCGTCCAGTCGCTCGCGGGTCGCGCCCTCGGGCATCAACAGCACGTCCTCGTCGCTGATTTCGACCCGTTCGCGCAACCGCGAGAGCAGGTCCGTGATCTCGTCCATGTCCTCTCGACTCGTCACGACGAACTTCAACTGATGATCGTAGCGCTCGCAGATCCGGGAGAGGGTATCGAGGTCGATCCGCCGGTCCTCGTGGCGTTCCTCCCATTCTCCCTCTCCCTTGGGATCCTTCTCGGACGTCGGCGTGCTGCTCGCGAGTTTGGGGCTGACGCTCGCCAGGTCGAGGGGCGCGTCGGGCACCACGGTCCCGTTGGTTTCGACGGTGGTGTGATAGCCCGCCTCGGCGAGCCGAGTCAAGAGGAGTTCGCTCGTGTCGTGGATCAGCGGCTCGCCGCCCGTGAGGACGACGTGGTCCGTGCCCTGCTCCTCGATCCCCTCGATGATACTCCCGACGTCCATCCAGTCGCCCGAGGGCTCCCACGAGGTGTGATACGAATCGCAGAACCAACACCGGAGGTTGCAGCCGCTCGTGCGGACGAACGTCGAGGGGACGCCGGCAAGCTTCCCCTCGCCCTGCAGCGAGTAGAACAGTTCGTTGATCGGGAGGGCTGGTTCGTCCCCGGTTTCCGATCCGGTGGCCTCCTCGCTCGTGGCGTCGCCGGTGCCCTGCGGACGGCTCATACCCGTTCGTGGCGACCGACCGGGGTGAGGGTTACGGCTCCGGTCGACTGCCTGCACTTTTAAGGACGTGACCGGTGTGGATAGGGTATGGCACTCATCGAAATCACCGTCGACCATCCGTCGCTGATCAGCACGGGCGAGGACGCGGAAGCATCGACCGACGCGGGCGGCCTCTTCTCGGGCAGCGGAGGCGACGAAGGGGACCGAAACGAAGGTGAGACGACGGACGACGACCTCGGCGATACGCTCAAAACCGCCAGCACGCTCCTCACTACGGCGACGACCGTTGCGGGCGTGCTCAAACAGCTCCGGGAGGACGAAGACGAATCCGGCTCGGCGGTCGAGGTCGCAGAAGAGCTGTTCGAGGACGAGGACGAAGACGTCGGCGGCGACGACGAGGTCGACTCCTTCGAGGAGGACCTCGTCGAGGAGGTCAACGAAGACATCGGCGACGAGGACGAGGAGTCCGAAGCCGAGGACGAGACTGCCGACGAGGAGGCAGAATCGGGCCGCGGACTCGGCGTGACGGTCGCGTTCGTGCTCGTCGTCGTGCTCGTCGCGTTCGCGCTCTGGTCGCGGGGCGACGACGAGAACGTCGACGACGACTGGGACTGAATCCACGAGATTCGCCGATTCGCAACCCTCCGTTTTTCGACGTAAATGAGAACGAACAGTCGTGTTTAGCGCCGCAAAACGCCGTCACCACGCGCCGGATCTTCCAGTCGCACTCACTCCTCCCGGTCGGCACGTTCGCGCCACGCCGCTTGCTGTCTGCGCTCGGCGACGTGGGATCGCCCCTCGGC
This sequence comes from Halalkalicoccus subterraneus, assembly GCF_003697815.1. NCBI lineage: Archaea > Methanobacteriati > Methanobacteriota > Halobacteria > Halobacteriales > Halalkalicoccaceae > Halalkalicoccus > Halalkalicoccus subterraneus. The sequence goes on from NZ_RDQG01000080.1 coordinate 20,726, forward strand.
CAGTTCCTCGCGCAGGTCGCACTCGAAGGCGACGACCGACGCGAGCATCCCCCGCTGGAACGCCTCGACGAGCTCGTAGGTCCACGCGTCCCCGACCGCCCCCGCCGGCAGGTGGTCGTCGCGCAGCTCGTCGGCGAACCCCTCGTAGCCCAACGCCCGCAGCTCCCGCTCGGCGACCGCAAAACGGTCCATCGCGTGGCCGACCTCGTGGTGGAAGGCGAGCAGGTCGCCGTAGGCGCGGTGGAGGTACTCGATCCCGAGCTGGCACTCGTGGAGGAGTTCGCGCTCCGCGTCGGTCGGCCCGTCGTCCGAGTCCATGTGGGATGATACCATGGGAATACGAATAACGTTTTCCCGGCGGGTTCGGCCATAGTAGGGTTTATGGACGCCTCGGCCGCTAGAAGCGTCACACATGGTTCCCCCCGCCCGCTTTCTGCTTCGGGTCGATCTCGCGGCCGAGACGGTCTCTCGGAAACGGATCCCCGAGCCGTGGCTCGAACGCTACGTCGGCGGGAAGGGACTCGGCGCACGCTACCTCTACGAGGAGCTCGACCCCGGTATCGACCCGCTTGGCCCCGACAACGCCCTGTTGTTCGCGACGGGCCCGCTCACGGGCCGGGCACCGGGCGAGGCGCGCTACGCCGCGATCACCAAATCGCCGCTGACGGGGGCGTTTCTGGACTCGTACAGCGGCGGCGAGTTCGCGGGGGCGCTGGGCGGCGCCCTCTCGGACTGTCTCGCCATTCTCATCACCGGCCGGGCCGACGAGCCGATGGCGCTCGCCGTGGAGAACGGCGAGGCGACCCTCGAACCCACCGACACGTGGGGAGCCGATGCCGCCGAGACCGCGGCGGCCTTTGAGGGACACGTCGCCTGCATCGGCCCGGCGGGCGAACACCGGGTGAACTACGCGACCATCGCCGCCGACGGCGGCGACCACCACGCCGGCCGGGGTGGCGCGGGCGCGGTGATGGGCGCCAAGCGACTGAAGGCGGTCGTCGCCCGCGGCGAGGCTCCTGCGGAGGACGCCGAGTTACGCGAGATCTACGAGGAGCGCTTCGCGGACGACGACACCGGGCGCTGGCAGGCCGCAAGCGAGACGCTCGAATCGGTGGATTTCGCCGACGAGGTCGGCGCGCTCGCGACCCGCGGCTGGCAGGAGAACCGCTTCGAGGGGATCGAGGGGATCGGTATCGAGGCCGCCCGCGCCGCATCGACCGGCCGAGAGAGCGAGGGGGCGATCCCGGGGGGGTTCACCGTCCCTACGGACGACGGCGAGAGCGTTCCCCGAGGGGCGACCCAGATGACGCTCGGAGCCGGGTTGGGAATCGACGAGTTCGACGCGGTCGCCGCGCTCGGCGCCCGGTGCGATAGGTTGGGAATCGACGTGATCTCGGCGGGCAACGCCGTCGCGTGGGCGATCCGCGCGAGCGAGACGGGGCTGATCGAGCGCGAACTCGCCTTCGGCGACGAGGAGGCCGCCCGCGACCTGCTAGAGGAGATCGCGACCCGCGAAAGCCCGCTGGGGGCGGCGCTCGCGGACGGGGTCGAACGGGCCGCCGAGGCGTTCGGCGGCCGGGATTTCGTCCCCGCGATCAAGGGGATGGAGCTGCCCGCCTACGATCCCCGCGGCACCCGCTCGATGGCGCTGGCCTACGCCACGAGCGACCGCGGGGGCTGTCACCGACGGGCTCGCCCCATCGAGGACGAACCGTTCTCCCGCTGGGACGACGCCGAGCGCGTCGAGCGCGTGATCGCCGAGCAGAACCGCCGTTCGGTGCTGTGGAGCCTGATCGTCGACGACTTCGTCGGCGAGTCCTTTACCGACCTGGGCGCGGCGTGGCTCTCGGAGCTGGGCTACGACCTCTCTCCGACCGATCTGGCTGCCCTCGGCGAGCGCGTCTGGACGCTCACCCGCCTGTTCAACGTCCGCGAGGGGCTCGCTCGTGAGGCCGATCGGGTTCCCGAGGCGCTCACCCGGCCCGCGAGCGACGGGGAGGCGATCGACCCCGACGCGTTCGAGGAGCTGCTCGATCGCTACTACGCCGCCCGCGGGTGGGACCGGCGGGGTCGGCCAACCCGTGAGACGCTCGAACGACTGGAGCTGGACGAACTCGACCTCACATGACCGACAGCATCGACCTCGACGAGATCGAGACCGAACCCGACGAGGAACCCCAGCCCAACCGCGGCGACTGGTTCTGGCGCGGTGAGGGCGACCCCGACGAGGAA
>NZ_RDQG01000081.1 GCF_003697815.1 Halalkalicoccus subterraneus
GTTGACCGCCACATCCATCTCTTCGGGTGAGGGATCGGTCTGATTGCCGTAGATCGAGGAGGTCGAGGCATAGACGACCGTGTTACAGCCGTCGTCACGGGCTTGCTCGACGGTGTTGACGAACCCTTCGACGTTGACGCGCGCTCCTTTCGTCGGGTCGTCCTCGTGCATCGCATACGAGGACAGCGCCGCGAGGTGAAACACGACGTCCACCTCGGTCGGCAGATCGTCGTCTAACACGCTTTTCTCGTGAAAATCGATGGTCTCGTCGAGGTTTTCGGGCGTGCCGAGGTAGCCGTCGTCGACGACGACGACGTCGTTGTCGTCGGCAAGGTGGTTCGCGAGATTCGACCCGATAAACCCTGCTCCGCCCGTCACGAGGACGCGTTTCCCGTTCATACTGCCACCTATACCGTCGACTATTAAAAAACAGGCGAACGTGTTCCGGACGAACCGTTCGTTATCGGCTTCGAAACGCCCCGCTTAGATCCCGCTCTCGAAGTCCTCGAGGGCGTAGACCGTGTCCGCACCGCGGCGATCGAGCGTTTCGTTGGCCAGCAACCAGTAGACGACCGACAGCGCCTTGCGACCCTTGTTGTTCGTCGGGATCACGAGGTCGACGTTGCTCGTCGAGTTGTTCGAGTCACACATCGCGATCACGGGGATACCGACCGTGATCGCCTCCGTCACGGCCTGTGCGTCGCCGATCGGGTCCGTGACGACGACCACGTCGGGTTCGATGTAGCCGTCGTACTTGGGGTTGGTCAGGGTGCCGGGGATGAACCGACCGGTCCGCGCGCGCGCTCCGATGGTCTCGGCGAACTTCTCGGCCGGGAACCGGCCGTACTGACGCGAGGAGGTGACGAGCACCTGCTCGGGGTCGTAGTTCGAGAGGAAGTCCGCGGCCGTGCGGATACGCTCGTCGGTCTTCGAGATGTCCAGCACGTACAGCCCGTCCGTGCGCACGCGGTGGATGAACCGCTCCATGTCCTTGGTCTTCTGCTGGGTCCCGATGTGGGCCCCCGCGCCGAGGTACTCCTCGACGGGAATGAGGAGGTCTGCCTCCTCGTCGGACATGACGTCGTCGTCGAGCGCCGGCCCGGCCGGCTCCCCCTCGTCTATGTCTACTTCGGCCTCGGCCTCTACCTCCTCGGTGTCGGTGTCGGCGTCGGCGCTCGGTTCCTCGGTCTCGGCTCTGACGTCCTCGTCGGGATCGACGTCGGGGTCCCCGCCCGCTTCGGGTTCGGGTTCCTCGTCGATCTCCTCCTCGGCCGCCTCGAGCCCGTCTTGGTCTGGTTCGTTGCTCATAATGCGTCCTCCGCGATGCGGATGAGTTCGTTGAGTTTGGCAGTTCGCTCGCCGCCGGCCGCACCCGTCTTGATGAAGGGGGCGTCAGTCGCCACGGCGAGGTGTGCGATCGTCGTGTCCTCGGTCTCGCCCGAGCGGTGTGAGACGACCGGCTCGATGCCGTTTCGCGTCGCGAGCTCGATCGCGTCGAAGGCATCGGTCAGCGTGCCGATCTGGTTTGGCTTGATCAGGATCGAGTTGGCCGATCCCTGTTCGATACCGGTCTGCAGGCGCTCGGTGTTGGTGACGAACAGGTCGTCCCCACAGATCAGCGTCTCCTCGCCGACCGTCTCGGTCAGCTCTGCGAACGCCTCGAAATCGTTCTCGTCGAGCGGGTCCTCGACGTAGACCAGGTCGTACTCCCGGACGAGATCCGCGATGTACTCGATCTGCTCGTCGGTCGAGCGGGTTCGCTCCGAGTACTGGTACTCGCCGTCCTCGTACATCTCGGCGGCCGCGACGTCGAGCCCGAAGCCGATCTCGAAACCGACTTCCTCGCTTACGGTCTCGGTCGCTTCGGCCACGATCTCGAAGGCTTCCTCGTCGCCCACGGAGGGCGCCCACGCGCCCTCGTCGCCCTTCCCTGCAGGAATGCCGCGCTCGGCGAGGACGTCGTGGATCTCGCCGTGGACCGCGGCGTTCGCAAAGACTGCATCGGTGACGCTGGGCGCGCCGACCGGCGCCGAGAGGAACTCCTGGATGTCCGTGGCGTCGGCGGCGTGTTCGCCCCCGCCGACGACGTTTCCGAGAGGAATCGGGAAGTTCTCGCCGCGGAATGCTCCTCCTAAATGCTGATAGAGCGGCGCGCCGAGCATGTCCGCGCCGGCTTTCGCCGCGGCCATGCTGATCGCGACCGCGCTGTTGGCGCCGATCTCGGAGAAGTCGTCCGTGCCGTCGGCGGCGTGCAGCGCTGCGTCGACGCTTCGCTGGTCGCCCGCGTACGCTTCGCCGACGAGCCGTGGAACCGCCCGTTCACGGGCGGCGGCGATCGCCTCTTCGGGAGCGAGCTCGATCGCCTCGTGTTCACCCGTGCTCGCGCCGCTTGGCGCTGCGGCACGACCAAAACCGCCGCTTTCGGTCAGCACGTCGGCCTCGACGGTGCCGTTACCCCGCGAGTCGAGTACCCGCCGGAGTCGGATCTCGGCGATCTGCGTCATGCCTCACCTCGCCCGACGGTGAAGGGCAGCGCCCCCGCGTCGTACTCCTCGGCGGCGATCAGGATCGGTTCGGACTGATCGGTCTCGATCAACACGGGTGCGCCGTACGACACCTGCAGCGCCCGTGCGCCGAGGATGCGGGCCTTCTCGTAGCGGCTGAACTGGGTCGTCATTGGTAGGGAGCCACCACGTCGACGAGGTCGGTGTGACTGACGAGCATCCGGCGACAGCAGTGTCGCGAGACACCCAAGTCATCGAGCACCTCGGCTGGGTCCTCGCCCTCGTCGACGCGGGAGGTAAACGCCTCCCAGTGCTCGCCGACGACGTTACCACACGTGAAACACCGGACTGGTACCATCATGGGTGGATCACCTAACGGTAGGACTTCTGGTAGCGCGCCCGTGCGCCGGGCCCGCCCCACTTCTTCGGTTCGGACTGGCGCACGTCGTTGACCAGCAGCGATCGGTCGAACTCCATGTACGCGTCGCGCAGTTCGGCGTCGTTTCTGAACTCGACCAGCCCGCGGGCGATGGCGGTCCGGACCGCGTCGGCCTGTCCGTTGTAACCGCCGCCCTGAACGTCGATATCGATATCGACGTCGTCGCGGATGCCGTCGACGATGCGGAACGGTTCGAGCATCTTCAGGCGGGTGATCTCCGGTTCGACCAGCTCGACTGGCTGGGAGTTGATGCGAACGCGGCCCTCGCCGTCGCTCACCGTGGCGCGGGCGATGGCCGTCTTCTTCTTGCCGCTCGTGTTCGTTACCATGTGACGTTTGCCCCCAG
>NZ_RDQG01000082.1 GCF_003697815.1 Halalkalicoccus subterraneus
CTGTCCTCGTAGAAGGCGGCGTTGGGCTTGTAGGCGGCGGCGTGCTCGTGGGTCGCGTCGATGATCCGACGGTTGAACGCCCAGCGGGGCAGGTCGTGGTCTCGGAGATGGTCGGGGATCCGATCCGGATCGGGGTCGAGCCCCACGCAGACGACGCTGTCTACCGCCTCGATCCGCCGGCCGAGTCGCCCGAAGAAGTCCATACGCGTCCATCACGGGACGGCGACTACAACGTTCCCGTTCGACGGTCCCGGACACGTCGGTGAATCGAGGCAGGATACCATGCCGACCCGGTTCGGACAACGGGGTCGATAGGATACCCTCAAATGCCGGGCGTTCATAAGGACGGTATGGCACTCAGAGCGGTCGTGTTCGATCTCGACTACACCCTCGCAGTGGTTACACGCGACCGGTCGACGCTGCTGGCGGAGGCCTCGGAGTCGGCCGGGATCCCCGTCGGGTTCTCCCGGGAGGAGTACGGCGCGGCCCACCAGCGCGCCCATTCCCACGAGACGCGCGGCCCGATCTTCGCGGACCTCCTCGACGGGCCGGAGGAGGGCGAGGCGCTCGCGACGGCCTATCGTAGCGCCATCGCCGACAGCCTCGTCCCGATCGAGGGCGCCGAGTCGCTGATCGCCGAGCTCGAAACCGACTACCGGGTCGGCCTGCTCACGAACGGGCCGGTGGTCGCCCAGCGCGATAAGCTCCGGACGCTCGGCTGGGAGGAGCTGTTCGACGCCGCGGTCGTCACCGGCGAACTCGAGGAGGGGAAACCCCACCCGGGCGCGTTCGAGGCGATCCTCGAAGCGCTCGAAGTCGCGCCCGAGGAGGCGGTCTACGTCGGCGACAGCGTCGAGACCGACGTGGCGGGCGCCGCGGAGATCGGCATGGTCGTCGTGCAGGTGCTCTATCCCGGCGGACCCGATCCCGATCCGCGGGCCGACGCCCACCTCCACAGGAACGAACTGGTTCGAGGACTCCCCGACCTCGTTGCTCAGATCGACTGAGCCGCCCGCTCGACGACCGCCACCGCTCGTTTTACCTGCGCGCCGTCCTCGACGAACACGAGCGTTTTCGGGGGCCGGGTCGCCTTCGGGCGCACCCGCAACCCGGCCGACTCGGCGCGCTCGACGACGTCGTCGCTCGCCCCGAGTTCGACGTGTGCCCGGTTGGGATGGACGTAGACCGCCGCGAGACACTCGTCGTCCCGTTCGATCGCATAGGCGAACGCCCCGTCGGCGGTCGGCTCGACCTCCCGATCCGCCTCGCGCACCGAGAGGGTATCGAGAACGCCGTCGCTCCGGCCGTCGACCTCGCTCGCGAGCAACTGGGCGATCCGGCGGCCGTCGGCGAGCCGTTTTTCGACCATGCGTCCGCTATTCGCGCCGACGGGTTAGCCCTCCCGGTTCAGCGTCTCGCGGATCGCCGGGACCGCCTCGGAGACGTCCATGCCCCGCCGCCGCGCGAAGACGACCGCCGCGACCTCGATGGTGACGCCGAGTTCGCGCTGGAGTTCGTTGATCCGGGCGACGGCGGTTCGCTTCTCGACGCCGTCGGCCACGATCGCCTCCAGTACGCGCTCGAACGGCGAGCGCTCGACGAGCAGGTCCTCGTCGGGGGAGAAGTCCTCGGGAATCTCTACAGAGTCGACCGGAAAGGTCGCTTCGAGTCCCGCGTCGGTTCGTTCGAGCAGCCCCTCGCTGACGGCGACGTCGATCAGGCGTTTGGCCTGATCGGGCGAGAACCAGTCACGATCGAGCGAGAGCGAGACGACGAAGCGGCTCTCGGCGATCGTGTTCGTTCCTGCACTTCGAAACGGCGCGGCGACGGCGACCCGCAGGCTCATCCCTCGAGGCTGTTCCCGGAGGAACCGTAAAGCGTTCGGATGCGATCCCTTTTAGTACTCACCGACACTCCCTTCGGCCATGAACGATCACGGCCGTTCGACGCGAAAGCGAACCGGCGGGCGACTGCGACCGATGGCGAAGCGAAAGAAACACCAGCTCGGGCGTGGCCCCACCGAGACGCAAGTCGGCGAGAAGAAGTTCAAAACCGTCGATGCACGCGGCAACAGCCGGAAGGTCCGTGCGATCGCGACCGACGTCGCGAGCGTCTCGATCGACGGCGAAGTCAAAAGCGCCGAGATCGAGGACGTCGTCGAGAACGCCGCCAACCCCAACTACGTCCGGCGAAACATCATCACGAAGGGCGCGCTCATCGAGACCTCGGAAGGGCGCGCACGCGTCACCTCCCGACCCGGACAGGACGGGCAGGTCAACGCGGTCCTCGACGAGTAGTCGAACCGACCGTTCTGCGGGCACTCGAACCGTGAGCTCCGCATCCGTCGAACGATAGTCCGGTCTACGGACGCGGGGCGGCCTTCTGGAGCGCCGTCTCCGCGATGTTGCCGCCGTAATCCGCGGTTCGGGAGAGCGAGTCGATGACGAGCCCGAGGAACTGCGCCTGGTGGGCGTCCTCCAGGCTCCGGATCTCCTCGTCGGCCCGCCGGGTGTGCTCGTCGATCGGTTCGACGTCCTCTCGAGCCTGGTTCGCCAGCCGAGTCGCCCGGTCGCTCTCGTCCTCGAGGAAGGCGTCCATCGCCTGCTCGACGACAGCGACCGCGTCCTCGTGGAGTCCCTCGAGCGCGCCGGCGACGTCCTCGGGGACCTCCTCGAGGTCGAGCGCGATGGTGGCGATCTTCGCGGAGTGGTCCGCGATGCGTTCGAGCTGGCGGGCGCTCGAATGGTAGTCGAAACACTGCTCGCGACCCAATCCGATCTCCGCAGCGGCACCCGGATTTCTGAGCGTGGAGCGAAAGACCCGCGAGACCATGAACCACAGCCGGTCGACGTCGTCGTCGCGCTCGATGACATCCGCAGCCAGATCGTCGTCGTCCTCGATCAGCGCGCGAATCGCGTCCCCGAGCATGGTCGTCGCGATCAGGCGCATGCGCGTGACGGCGTTGTGAACCGACAACTGGCCCGAATCGAGCAGGTCTTGGAGGACGACGTTCCCGCTCGTCTCCTCGACGACCTCCAGCCCGACGAGCCCCTGCGTGGCGTTCCGGACGCTGCGGCGTTGCTCGGCCGTGACCTGCTCGGTCTCCAGCCGGATGACGTCGAAGCCGCTGACGTACATCGTCACGACCGCGCGCGTGAGATCGCGCCCGTGGAGGTCGCCGATATCGAGGGTCCCCTCAACGACCTCGTCGCCGCCACGCGGCGAGAGCAACAGCGATTCGCCGTCGGGGTAAAAGGCGATCTCCGTGCCGGCCTCGATGCCGTTGTCGGTCGCCCACTCCTTGGGAATCGAGACGGTAAACGTCGAGCCGCCCGTGACCTGCACCTTCCTCGTGTCCATATCGGTTCCTCTCCGTCCGGGATGGTAAATCTGGCTATGAATATATAGCTCACGTCGGCGGTCGCGAGCGATACGTGACGGTCCGTTCAGTGGTCGTCACGACTCGGTTCAACCGGCGAGCGGTCGGTCCGACCCGAGCCGCCGATGGCGAACGCTCGCGCCAAGAGACCCGGGATATTGAGGGATATATAGTAGTAATAGAAGGATATTTAGTGCGAAGCCGATCAGATGACAGTGATGTCGAGAGACTCATCGGGGCGATTCCCTCGCTCCGTATCGAGGCGCGATTTCTTGGCCGCGGCCGGGGTAGCGGGATCGCTCGGGCTCGCCGGCTGTGCGAGGGTGACCAGCAGCGAGCCGAAGGAAGTGAACATCGCCGGAAGCAGCACCGTCTTCCCGATCGCGGAAGCAGTCGCCTCCGACTTCGTTCAGGAATACCCGGACATCAACGTCTCGGTCAGTCAGACCGGCAGCGGCGGGGGGTTCTCGAACTTCTTCTGTCCGGGCATGACCGACCTGAACAACGCCAGTCGACCCATTGCGGAGGGCGAACAGACCCAGTGTAGCGACAACGGGATCACTCCCGTGGAGTTCACCGTCGGCACGGACGCGCTGACCGTGGTCGTGAACCCGGAAGCCGACTGGGTCGACTGCGTGACGATCGACGAACTCCGGCAGATCTGGCGGGCCGACGGCGCCGAGCGCTGGAGCGACGTCCGGGACGACTGGCCCGACGAACCCTTCGAGTTCTACGGCGCGGCGACGGTCAGCGGCACCTTCGATTACTTCCGCGAGACCGTCATCGGCGAGGACGCCAACCACCGCAACGACTACTCGGCGACCGAGAAGGACCGCACCATCGTCCGGGGCGTCCGGGGATCGCCGTACGCGATCGGGTACTTCGGGTTCGCCTACTACAGCGAGAACCCCGACTCGATCAAGGCGCTCGCCATCGACGACGGCGACGGGACCTGCGTCGAACCCACGCTCGAAACGGCCAAGGCCGGCGAGTACCAGCCCCTCTCGCGGCCGCTCTTTACCTACGCCGCAAAGGAGACGCTCGCGGACCCGGCCGTCGAGCAGTTCGTCCGATACTTCATCGAGAAGGCGGCGACCGACCTCGTCCCACAGGTCGGGTACGTCCCGATCACCGAGGGGGAGAAACGGGAGAACCTCGATCGACTCGACGCGGCACTGGAGGACGTCGCATGACCGCCCACCAGTCATCGACGATCGGTCGGACGATGGATCGAGGTCCACGAGGGGGTGAGCACAGATGAGCGACGCGACGGCCCCGGACCTCTCGAAGCGAAGCGGGCAGAACACCCGCGAGTTCGCCTATCGGGCGGTCTTCTTCGTCTGTGCGTTGCTGTCGGTCCTCACGACGGTCGCCATCGTCGTGACCCTCCTCGGCGACGCGATCACGTTCTTCGCGGAGGTCTCCCCGATCGCCTTTCTGACCGGGACGACGTGGAGTCCGGCGAACGACCCCGTTAGCTTCGGCGTGCTCCCGCTGATCACCGGGACGCTCGTGATCACCTTCGGCGCCGCGGCGATCGCGCTGCCGGTCGGACTGCTGACGGCGATCTACCTCGCGGAGTACGCGAGCGACCGCGCCCGGTCGGTACTGAAACCCGCGATCGAGGTGCTCGCCGGTGTGCCGACCGTGGTGTATGGCTACTTCGCGCTGGTGTACGTCACGCCGGCGCTGAGCGTCGTCTTCCCGACGATCAGTACGTTCAACGCGCTGAGCGCCTCGATCATCGTCGGGATCATGATCATCCCGATGGTCTCCTCGATCAGCGAGGACGCGATGAGTTCGGTGCCCGACTCGCTCCGGGAGGCCAGTTACGGGCTGGGCGCGACGCGCTTTACGGTCTCGACGAGCGTCGTCGTCCCCGCCTCGATCTCGGGGATCGCCTCCTCGTACATCCTCGCGCTCAGCCGCGCGATCGGCGAGACGATGGCGGTCACCATCGCGGCGGGCAACACGCCGCGGCTGGTCGACCTCACCGACCCTGCAGGAGTCTTCCTCGAATCGATCCAGACGATGACCGCCGCGATGGTCCAACTGGGCGCGAGCGACGTGACCGGCCAGTCGCTCGCCTACCGGAGCCTGTTCGCGGTCGGACTGACGCTGTTCGTCATCACCTTCGTCATGAACCTGATAAGCGAATGGGTGGCCTCGCGCTACCGGGAGGAGTACCGATAATGGCGACCGAAACCCGCACTGATACCGACTTCGGCGAGGTCAGCCGCTGGAAGGACCGGGTCTTCGAGTACGTGACGCTGGCGGCGGCGCTGTTCGGGGTCGTCACGCTCGGGGTGTTGCTGGCGTACGTCACCGTCGACGCCGTCGGCTGGCTGGACTGGCAGTTCCTCACGAGCCCGCCCCACCCGATCGCTGCGGAGGCAGGGCTGTTCCCGGCGCTGGTCGGCTCGATCGTCCTGATGGTGCTGATCGCGCTGATCACCTTCCCGCTCGGCGTCGGGGCGGCGATCTACCTCGAGGAGTACGCCTCCGACGGCCGCTTGACGCGGTTCATCCAGCTCAACATCGCGAACCTCGCGGGCGTTCCGTCCGTGGTTTACGGGCTGTTGGGGCTCGGCCTGTTCGTCCAGTTGATCAACTTCGGCTACGGCACCCTGCTGGTGGCCGGCTTCACGGTGTCGCTGTTGATCCTACCGATCGTCATCATCTCCGCCCAGGAGGCGATCCGGTCGGTGCCCGACTCCCTGCGACAGGCCTCCTACGGCATGGGCGCGACCAAGCGCCAGACGATCCGCAACGTCGTCCTGCCCCGGTCGCTCCCGGGGATCATGACCGGGACGATCCTCGCGCTCGGGCGGGCGATCGGCGAGACCGCCCCGCTGATCATGATCGGCGTGCCGACGACGGTCTTCGGCGTGCCCGACGGCCTGTTCGCGAAGTTCAGCGCGATGCCGATGCAGATCTACACCTGGTCGAGCTACCCCGATACGGCCTTCCAGTACGGCGTGGTCTCGGCGGGCGTCGTGACGCTGTTGGTGGTACTGCTCTCGATCAACTCGATCGCGATACTCATCCGCAACAAGTATCAGACGGAGCGTTCATAATGACACGAGACATGACGACATCGGATCCGGAGGAAAGCGACGGAACCACCGCCTCGACGAGTCCGGATCCCGGCGGGTTCTCGGGGGTACAGACGGGCTCGGAACCGGAGCAGACCCCGACGGCACCGGCAGTCGTCGAATCGAGGGACATGGCCGTCTACTACGGGGACGAACAGGCGCTCCAGCCCACGACGATGGAAATCCCCGAAAAGCAGGTGACGGCGATCATCGGCCCCTCGGGCTGTGGGAAGTCCACGTTCCTGCGCTCGATCAACCGCATGAACGACCTCATCGACGTCTGCCAGGTCGAGGGCGAACTCCTGTTTCGCGGCAAGAACGTCTACGACGAGGACGTCGACCCGGTCGCGCTGCGCCGCAGGATCGGGATGGTCTTTCAGAAACCCAACCCGTTCCCGAAGTCCATCCGCGACAACGTCGCCTACGGACTGAAGGTCCAGGGCGAGGAGGTCACCGATGAGAAGATCGAGCGGGCGCTCAAGCGCGCCGCGCTGTGGGAAGAGGTGAAGGGCAAGCTCGACTCGTCGGGTCTGGACCTCTCGGGGGGACAACAACAACGGCTGTGTATCGCTCGCGCCATCGCGCCCGACCCCGAGGTGATCCTGATGGACGAGCCAGCCAGCGCGCTCGACCCCGTCGCGACCAGCCAGATCGAGGACCTGATCGAGGAGCTCGCCCGGGATTACACGGTCGTGATCGTTACCCACAACATGCAACAGGCCGCCCGCATCAGCGACAAGACGGCCGTCTTCCTGACCGGCGGCGAGCTCGTCGAG
>NZ_RDQG01000083.1 GCF_003697815.1 Halalkalicoccus subterraneus
ACCCTCGCGAGGGCCACGAACTCTCGCGCTCGGGCGAGCCCGGCCATATCGTCGACCGGATCGAGCGGGTCGCCCGCTGGTTCGACGGCTACTCCGGACACCACGACGCCCCACGGGCGCTCGAACGCGGCGAGGATGGACTGTCGGGGGACGAGGCGACGGACTGAAACTACAAAAGCGAGCGCGTCGTATGGATGAGCATGGACAGGAACGTCGGCGGGCTCGACAGACGCATCCGAATACTCGCGGGGATCGCGGTGTTGGCCTCCGCGCTCCGGGCGAAGGGGTTCGGACGGATCGTCGCACTTCTCGTGGGCGCGGACCTCCTGCTCACAGCCGCGGTCCAGCGTTGCCCGCTGAACGCCCTATTGGGAATCGACACCTGTCATGGGGAGCGCACGGAACCGGACGGGTGATCTATTGAGCTCTCGAAGGGTGCGTTTCGACTCAAACGAATCGAGCGTATTGGGGCTCTCGTCTTGCGGTTTCGACCCGAAAGGAAGGGGTTCACTCGACGAAGTCGATCCCCTCGACCGAGGGGGCAGGATCGGGCCGCATCCGGTGTTCGTAGCGCTCGATCCAGTCGGCGAAACAGCCCGGACAGAGGGTTTGAGAGTCGACCTCCGAGCCGTCGACCGCAAGCGAGACGGTGCGAGAAAGCGCCGTCCCCACCTCCTCGCCACAGCCGTCACAGGAAACGTCGGCCATAGGGAAGCTCACACGGGCGGACGAATAGCCCTTACGTCGTGCGGAACGCCCGATCGCCCGCGTCGCCGAGTCCCGGCACGATAAAACCGTCGTCGTTCAGGCGGTCGTCGATACTCACCGTGAGAAGCTGTGTCTCGGGGAAGGCCTCGCCGACGCGGACCAGACCGTCGGGGGCCGAGACGGCGGAGAGGACGAACAGGTGTTCGGGTTCGGGAGCGTTTTCCAGAACACGATCGAGGACCGCACACATCGTCGAGCCGGTCGCGAGCATCGGGTCCGCGACGATCACGGTGTCCTGCTCGCGGATCTCGGGCAGTTTCACGTAGTCGATACTGATCGGGAACTCGCCTTCGGCCATGCCGGCCTCCTCGTCGCGGCCCGCCGAGATGACGCCCTGTTTCGCCCTCGGAAAGGCCTTCAAAAGCCCCTCGACGAAGGGCGTCGCCGCCCGCAACACGTTGACGATCACGACGTCGTCGAGCCCCTTGACGCGTTCTCCCATCGTCGTCTCCAGCGGGGTTTCGATCTCGACGTACTCGGTCTCCATGCTGCCGTCGATGATCTCGTAGCCACAGACCCGTCCGAGTTTCACGAGTCCTTTTCGGAAGGCGACCTGTTCGGTCTCGACGCTTCGGAGACGCGAGAGGGTGTCCCGCGCCAGCGCGTGCGTGATGACGTGTGCGGTGTCCCGGTCTTCGATGGTCATGGTTCGGAAAGGTCGGTCCGAGGGCCTTAATGTACCGATCCCCGAATCCCCGCCATGCGCGAGGCCAGCGTTTCGCGGTTCGTTCAGGCGACGACACGACAGGTCGACCGGCTCCTCTCGCCCGCGTCGATCGTCGAGTACGAGGGGAGTTTCGAGCCCCGCGAGACGATCGAACTCGAGGAGGGGACCCGCGTGATCGCCGGCGCGAGCGGGCTGGAGATGGGACTGTTCTTCGAGGAACGCGAGAACGGCTACCGATACGAACAGGAGGGCGAGGCGGGCCCCTTCGAACAGATGGAGACGACGCTCACCTACGGGGCCGAAAACGAGGGAACCCGGATCGAGATGGTCTCGACCGTCTCCCTCGACCTCTTTCCGCGGCGGCTCACCGATCGTGTGGCGGTCTGGAAGCGCGAGGCCGAACTCGAACGCGCCCTCGACGCCATCGAGGAGGCGCTATGACTCGAACTCGACGGCTCCCTCGTCCCCGGCCGGGAACGACCCGTCGTCGCCCTCTGCTTCGTCGGTGAGGCAGGCATCGAATCGGTCGATCAGCTCCTCACGGTCGAACCCGCGCCCGATGAACACGAGCGCCTGCTCGCGGTCGCCCCACTCCTCGTGCCACACCAGATCGGGACGGTTCTCCCGGTAGAGGTCGCGCTCGATCTCGGGGCGGGCGGCGATCCAGCGCTCGCCCGCCGTCACTCGGGCGATCCGTCCCGCATAGCCGAGACGGAGTTTTGCCCCGTTGCCGGCGACCCAGAAGGTCCCCTTCGCGCGCACCAGTTCCGCCGGCAGGGATTCCAACAGGTCGGCGAACCCCTCGGGGTCGAAGGGACGCCGGCGCCGGTAGGTGAACGAGGTGACACCGTAGGCCTCGTCGGGGTGGCGGTGCTCGTGGTCGTGGCCGCCCTCCGCGTGCGTGGGACCGTCGTCCGGTCCCCCCTCAGCAGCGAACAGCCCCGTATGGAGGATCTCGCCGGGGTCAAGGGCCCCGAACTCCGTACGGACGATCCGGGCCTCGGGGGCGAGTCGCTTCAGAACCGTCCCGACCGCGTCGAGTTCAGTAGGTGAGAGCAGGTCGCATTTGTTCACGACGAGGACGTCACAGCACTCGATCTGCTCGATCAGGAGATCCGAAAGCGGACGGCTCTCACCCTCGCTCGTTTCCGCGCGTTGGGGCGTGACCTCGCCCGCAAAGAGGTCGTGGAAGTCGGCGGCGTCGACGACGGTGACGAGGGTGTCCACGTCGTAGACCGCGGCGGCCTTCGACCGGGTCGTGAACAGGCGGGCAACGGGTGCGGGTTCGGAGATCCCCGAGGACTCGACGACGAGGCCGTCGAACTCCCGCGAGCGGGCCAGTCGCATCACCGCGGTCTCCAGATCGTCCTGTAGCTCACAGCAGATACACCCGTTGGAGAGTTCGGCGATCCCCTCCGCGGTGCCCCCTTCGGCGATCAACTCGGCGTCGACGTTGAGTTCGCCCATGTCGTTGACGAGGACGGCGATCCGTTCGTCGGCGTTCGCCAGAAGGTGGTTCAGCAGGGTGGTCTTGCCGGCACCCAAGGCTCCGGAAAGGATCGTGACGGGGATCGCGTCGGCCATGGCGTCGCTGGGGGCGGGCCGGTCTTGAACGCACCGTTCGGGTGCGCTTTCAGGGGGTATCCGCGATCCGCAGGCGGAGTTCGATCCCGTCGGGGTCCGTGACGACGGGATCGCCTGTTCTCGTATCGGTCTCGCGGTCGGTCATCCGACCCCGGACCGCCGCCAACGTCTCCCGGTCTGGGACCAGCAGTTCGAACCACGCGAGCCC
The DNA here is from genome assembly GCF_003697815.1 of Halalkalicoccus subterraneus. Lineage (NCBI taxonomy): Archaea > Methanobacteriati > Methanobacteriota > Halobacteria > Halobacteriales > Halalkalicoccaceae > Halalkalicoccus > Halalkalicoccus subterraneus. The sequence goes on from NZ_RDQG01000083.1 coordinate 3,228, forward strand.
GCATCCCGTCGAGGGAGCCGTCCGCCCGTTCCACGTGTTCAGCCCGACGTGGTGGTGGTAGTCGCCGGCGGCGAGGAAGAGCGCCGCGTCGCTCCACTCCTGGCGAACCCCCAGTCCGAGCTTCTCGACGTAGAACTCGCGGGCCCGTGGAAGCGAGGAGACCTCCAGATGGACGTGCCCGACGGTCGTTTCGTCGGGAACACCGGCCTCGCCGCGGCGCCGGTCCCCGAGGGCGTCGATATCGAGCGGACGCGTATCCATCTCGACGCGTCCCTCCGCGATGGGCCACTCCTCTCGGGGACGATCCCGGTAGATCTCGATCCCGTTTCCCTCCGGGTCGGTGAGGTACAGCGCCTCGCTCACGCGGTGATCCGAGGCGCCGTCGAGACGCCAGCGCTCGCGGATCCGGGAGAGCGCGTCGCCCAGCGCGGCCCGTGACGGAACCAGAAACGCCACGTGGAACAGCCCCGTCTCCTCGAGATCTCTGGGGGGCGCGTCGGGATCGGCGAGCAGTTCGAGCAGCGCTTCGTCGCCCGCCCCGAGCGTCGCCCGGTCCCCCTCGCGGTCCAGTACGGCGAGGCCGACCACGTCCCCGTAGAACGCGACGAGCCGATCGAGGTCGTTTACACGCAGGGCGACCCGGCCGATGCGGGGTCCAGTGGGGAGCACCGAGTCGATCATGCAAGACCGTAGGATCCCCGCGAGTATAACCGTCGCCCGAGCGACACCGTTTTGGGCGGCCGAACGACACCAACTACCATGGACCTCGTCACGCGGATCGAGCGCCTCCGACGCACCCTCGAAGAGTGGGCTCGGGGACTCTATCACGGGATGTTCACCCACCCGGCCTACGAGACGATCGAGAAGGAGGCCGAGGACTTGGAGGACGAGTTCATGCTCGCGTGTTTCCCCGACGCCTTCGGCATCCCCTCGCCGGTCTCGTACTACACCGCCGAGTTGCTGCC
>NZ_RDQG01000084.1 GCF_003697815.1 Halalkalicoccus subterraneus
CTCATGCTCAGTTCGTCGAGTCCGAGCCCGACGAGCAGTTCCGTGAGATCGGGATCGCCCGCCATCTCCCCGCACATCCCGACCCACGCGTCGTTCGCGCCGGCGGCTTCGGCGGTCCGGGCGATCGCGCGCACGACCGCCGGGTGCAGCGGGTCGTGCAGGTCGGCGACGCCCTCGTCGTCGCGCGCGGCGGCCATGACGTACTGGGCCAGGTCGTTGGTGCCGATGCTGAGGAAATCACAGCGCGCCGCGAGCTCCTCGGCCATGAGGACCGCGCTCGGCGTCTCGATCATCACGCCGAGTTCGGGGACGGCGTGGTCGATTCTCTCGCGCTCCAGGTCGGCGGTGACCCGCTCGACGGCGTCGAGCGCCGCGTCGAGCTCCTCGACGGTCGCGACCAGCGGGAACATCACCGAGAGACGGCCCTCGCCTGCGGCGGCCCGAAGCAGTGCGCGGAGCTGTGTCTCGAACAACTCTCCATCGATCCCGAGCGACCGGCGGATCCCCCGCACGCCGAGAAACGGGTTGTCGCTTTCGGGCTGGTCGAGATAGGGGATCGGCTTGTCGCCGCCGACGTCGAGGGTGCGAACGACGACCCGGCCGTCGGGAAAGGTCGACAGCGCCTCGCGGTAGGTCTCGTACTGTTCGTCCTCGTCGGGCGGCGATTCCCGATCGAGAAAGAGGAACTCGGTACGAAAGAGCCCGATCCCGTCGGCGCCCTGCTCGCACGCGCCCGAGAGCTCCGCGAGCGTGCCGACGTTCGCCGCGACCTCGATCGGGCGCCCATCGGCGGTCTCGACCGGCTCGTCGATGACCGGGACTTCGTGGGTCGTCGCGGCACGCTCTTTGGTCGCCTCGTCGGGATCGACGATCACCTCGCCGGCCTCGCCGTCGACGACGAGTTCGGCGCCTTCCTCGATCTCCAGGAGATCGTCGCCGAGGCCGACGACCGCGGGTAGTCCGAGCGATCGCGCGAAGATCGCGGCGTGGGAGGTTCGCCCCCCGAGCGCGGTCGCAAAGCCCGCGACCCGCTCGGGGTCGAGCCGTGCGGTGTCGCTCGGCGTGAGGCGTTCGGCCACCAGGATCGATCCTTCGGGGAGCGTGGCGAGGTCCGTTTTCTCGCCGCCCGTGAGGATCGCGAGCAATCGGTCCCGGACGTCCCGCAGGTCGTCGGCGCGTTCTGCCGTCCGGCCGTCCATCCCTTCGAACTGCTCGATGGGGTCCGCGAAGGCCTCGCGGACGGCATGGCCCGCTGGGAGGCCGCCGTCGATGGCGTCCTCGACGCCCGATTCGATCGACGGGTCGGTGAGGAACTGGATCTGCGCGCCGAACACCTCGGCTTCCTCCTCGCCGATGCGGTCGCGGGCGCGCTCGCGCTCGCTTTCGAGGTCGGCTTCCGCCGTGGCACGGGCGTCCTCGAAGCGCTTGCGCTCGGCGTCGGGGTCGACGTTCTCGGGTGGTTCACCGAGCTCGATCCCCTCGGCGTGACGGACCGCACGACCGACGCCCGAGCGTGGCGTGACCCCGACGCCCGAAAGCGTTCTCACTGTCCTTCTTCACCCCCTTCTGGCGTCGAGAGGACGGTTTCGAGCGCGTCGAGTGCGGCTTCGGCGTCCTCGCCCTCGGCGCTTAGTCTGACTTCGTCGCCGTGTTTCGCGCCGAGGCTCGTCACCGCGATCATGCTGCTCGCGGAGACCCCCTCGCCGTTGACGGGACCGACGGTGATCTCGGCGTCGTACTCGTTTGCGGTCTCGACGAACGTCGCGGCCGGCCGCGCGTGCAGGCCGGCCTCGGGAACGATCTCGACGACTCGTTCCATCAGGCGACCGCCTCCTTCAGCGTTTCTCTGACGTCTTCGGGCGACTCTGCGGCGTGAAGCGACTCGCGCACGTCCTCGTGCATGAGCGCGCGTGAAAGCGAACTGAGCATGTTCAGGTGGTCCTCACTTCCCCCTTCGGGAACCAGCAGCATGAAGATCAGCGTTGCGGGCTTATCGTCCATCGCGTCGAAATCGACGCCCCGCTCCGAGCGGGCGAACACGACCGTCGGCTGAGTCACGGCGTTGGTCTGGGCGTGGGGGATGCCGATACCCAACCCTACTCCGGTGGTCGTCTCCTCCTCGCGGGCCAAAAGCGCCGCGAGGGCGGCCTCGCGGTCCTCGACTCGATCGGCCTCGACGGCCATGTCGAGCAGATGCTCGATGCAGGCCTCCTTTTCGGCTGGTGGTTCTGCTAGCGTTACGAGTTCGGTCGGCAGCAGCGTGTCGATGTCCTGTGGGTCCATTGATCTATCAGTCTGCACTCTGTGGTTCGTCCGCGATTCGGTCCTCGAAGTCGGGTTTGATCAGCGTCGCGATCGTCGCCGTGACGAGCGTCCCGAGCGCGATACAGCCGACGAACAGCAGCGCGCTGTTCGACAGGAAGATCACGAAGATGCCGCCGTGGGGCGCGGGCATCGTTACGCTGAGCGCCATGGCGGCCGCCCCCGCTGTGGCGCTGCCGGCGACGGCGCTGGGAATCACGCGAAGCGGGTCCGCGGCCGCATACGGGATCGCACCCTCGGTGATGAACGAGAGGCCGAGGGGCACCGCGGCCTTCGCGTTCTCGTACATCTCGGCGGCGTACTTCTCGGGCGCGATGAAGTTCGACAGCGCAAGCCCCAGCGGCGGGACCATGCCCGCGATCATCACGGCGGCCATCGGCGCGTAGATCTGGTCGGCGACGAGCACGGTCCCGAAGACGTACGCGACCTTGTTGATCGGGCCGCCCATGTCAGCGGCCATCATCGCGCCGATGATCGCCCCGAGCAACAGCGCGTTGCTCCCCTCAAGTCCCGAGAGAAAGCCCGTCAGCGCACTGTCGACGAGCGCGATCGGAACGCCCAGTCCGACGATCACGACCGGCGCGAGTACGAGCGTCGTGACGACCGGGATGATCAACACCGGCATCATCGGCTCGATCATCCCCGGGACGTTCCGTCGTTTCAGCCAGCGCGCGACGTAGCCCGCGAGCAGCCCGGCGACGATCGCACCGAGAAAGCCCGCGACCGCACCCTCGGCGTCGAACCCGACGAGCTCGCCGGCGGCCGCGATCAGCGGCTCCTGCTGGACGGCATACGACAGGATGAATCCCGGCGCGAGCCCGGGCCGGTCCGCGATCGCGTACGCGATATACCCCCCCAGGATGGGGATCATGATCGTCAGTCCGAGATTTCCGATCTGCGCGAAGTACCATCCGAGCGTGCCGGTCTGTTCGAACACGTTCTCCGTGTCCCCGATCGCGAAGCCGATCGCGAGGAAGATCCCCCCGATCGTCACGAACGGGATCATGAACGAGACGCCGGTCATGAGGTCCTCCTTGACCGAGGTCAGGTGCGCGCGCATCCTGTCTTCGGTCGTGTCTTTCGTCGCCATGTTATCTGTCACGATAGTTGCTGTAACTGCACGAAAACGCTTTCGATTGTGATTGTTTCTGATTGAAATAGAAGATATTATTTTCGTTCGAACACGGTTACCGACGCTCGACCGCGACCGTATCGCGGGTCGTGTCGATGTTCGCGAGCGACGGCACGCTGGTTCCGGGAAGCGCAACGACCCGCGAGGAGACGGCGATCCCCGTTCCGAGCGCCGCACGTTCGCCCTCGCCGCGATCGAGCGCCGAGAGCACGCCCGAGAGCATCGCGTCGCCCGCGCCGACCGTGTCGACGACCTCGACGTCGAGCGCCGGAGCGTACAGCGCGCGCTCGTCGCTCACCAGCACCGCCCCGTCAGCCCCAAGCGAAGCGACGACCCGCTCGAATCCCCTCTTTCGGAGGACGTGGGCGGCTTCGATGGCGTTTTCGACGGAATCGACGGTCGTTCCCGTCGCCGCCGCGAGCTCCTTACGGTTGGGCTTGCAGAGCACGTACTCGCCCGAGAGCTCGCCCAGTACGTCGCCGTTGAGGTCGATCGCCGTTTCCCACTCGCCGGCGGCCGCGATCCGGTCCACCGTCGCCGTGTCGATCCCCGGCGGGAGGCTCCCGGCGATCACGACCGTGTTCGGATCGCGCTCGCGGAGCCGGGAAACGAGCGCGTCGACCGCCCCTTCGTCGACTGTCGGCCCCGTCTGGTTGATCTTGTACTCCGCGTCGGGGGTCAGCAGCGTCGTGTTCAGCCGGGTCGTCCCGTCGATGGCGACGAACTCGGCGGGAAGCTCCGCAGTTTCGAGTTGGGTTTCGAGGTACTCACCGACGAAGCCACCGAGAAACCCCGTCGCGAGGGTGTCGGTGTCGAGCGAAGCGAGATACTTCGAGACGTTGATCCCCTTCCCGCCGGCGTCGTAGCGCGTCCGGTCGGTTCTCGTCACCGTGCCCGCGGTCGGCTCGTCCGTGAGCGAGACGGTGTAATCGACCGCGGGGTTGGGCGTGACCGTGACGATCATGCCGCCACCTCGATGACCGAGACCCCGGCGCTCTCACACGCGTCGCGGATCCCCCCTGGCGGCGTTCCGTTCGTGACGAGTCGGTCGATCTCGTCCAGATCCGCAAAGCGTACGAAGCTCCGCTCGCCGAACTTCGTCGCGTCGGTGACCGCAATCACGCGCGTCGCGCGTTCGACCATGAGCGACTTCATCCGGGCTTCGTCCTCGTCGGGCGTCATCAGCCCCTGCGAATCGAGCCCGTTCGTCCCCAGAAACAGGAGGTCGAAGTTGACCCGGTCCATGAAGGACTCGGCGCTCGGACCGACCAGCGCCCGCGAGCTGTGTCTAAGCGAGCCCCCGGTGAGTTTCACCTCACAGTCGGTTCCATCGAGTTCGAGTGCGATCACCGGCGAGTTCGTCACCGTCACCACCGACTCGGGGACTCGTTTCGCCACCTCGATCGTGGTCGTGCCCGAATCGAAGAAGACGACCTGTCCCGCCTGGATCTCTCCTGCCGCACGCTCGGCGATCGCGACCTTCGCGTCGAGCTGCTGGACCTCCCGCTGGCTGTAGGGCTGTTCGCGCCCCACGGTCGTCGCGGGGAGGGCCCCGCCGTGGGAGCGTTCGATCAGCGACTCGTTTTCGAGCTCTCTGAGGTCGCGCCGAACCGTCGCCTTCGAGAAGTCGAGTTCGTCCGCGAGTTCGGCCACCGAACAGCCGTCGTGTTCGGTGACGAGCGCCACGATCGTCCGTTTTCGCTGTTCGGGGAGCATCGGCCGTACCGCGTGCTTGGATGTGCACGCTTGTAACCGTTCGTGTTCGATCGTGAACGACCTGCGGGCACTCGGCGGCTGCGCTCGCCGTGGGCTTTCGTCCTTCCCGAAACCAACTGAAGACGTGATCGGTTTCTCGCTTGACCCGGCCTTCCCGTAACCCTCGAAGGACTCGGTGCCGAGGAGTCATGGACAGTCGATCCCGATCACGTCGTGGAGGTGCGCTCGCCGAAGAAGAAGCGATCCATGACGCGGTCGACGTAACCGCCGACGATCTCGGCGGCCAACGGGTGTGATTACAGCCGTTCGACGACCGTGCTCGTGACGTCCTCGGTGCTCGCATTGCCGCCGAGGTCGGCGGTTCGCGGACCCTCGTCGAGCACGCTCGTCACTGCCTCCTCGACGCGGGCGCTCTCCTCGGCGTAGCCCAGATGGTCGAGCAACATCGCCGCGCTCAGGATCGCCGCCGTGGGGTTCGCGACCCCCTCGCCCGCGATGTCCGGGGCGGTGCCGTGGACCGGCTCGAACAGCGCGTTTTCTGTACCTATGTTCGCACTCGGCAGCAGCCCGAGCCCGCCGACCAGCCCCGCCGCGAGATCGGACAGCACGTCGCCCGCGAGGTTCGGACAGACGACGACTCCGAACTGCTCGGAGTCGAGACAGATATGGGTCGCGAACGCGTCCATCAACACTTCGTCGGCGTCGACGCCGCGCTCGTCGGCGACCTTCAGGACGGTTTCACGAAACCGCCCGTCCGTCTCGCGCATGACGTTTGCCTTGTGCGCGACCGTGAATCCCTCGTGCTCGCTATCCTCGACGTACTCGCAGGCGAATCCCGCGAGCCGCTCGGACGCGGAACTCGTCACCACGCGGGTCAGCGTCGAGAGGTCCTCGCTCAGCCTGTTCTCGTGGCCCGAGTAGACGCCTTCGGTGTTCTCGCGCAGGAAGACCACGTCGGTCTCGGGGCGCAGCGCGTCGACGCCGGGGTACGCGCGGGCGGGCCGGACGTTGACGAACGAGCCGACCGCCTCCCGAAGCGGGAGGATGACGTCCGCGGCCGTCTCGCCTGCGGCCCCGAACAGCGTCGCGTCCGCCGAGGCGGCCAGTTCGTAGGTCTCCTCGGGCAGGGCCTCGCCGGTCTCCTCCTTCACCGCGTCGCCGGCCTCTGCCTCGATGAACTCGAAATCGCCTACTGTCTCGAGGACTTCAAGGGCTGCCGGCGTCACCTCCTTGCCGATCCCGTCGCCGGGGATGACGGCGATCTCCTCAGTCATCGCTCTCCATGTACGGCAGGGAGCCGGCGGTCTCGCGCACGGCGTTCGCGTTTGCCTTCATCAACGCCGTGGTGTCCCAGACGCCCTCGACGAGCGCCTTGTGTTGGGCGTCGGCGACGTCGGCGTTGACGGCCGTCTCCTCGTCGCCGCTGCCGTAGGTGACGAGCTCGCGCTCGACGTCGATTGCGATCGGCTCGTCAGGATTTTCCTCGACGTACGCCTGTAGCACGCCGATCTCCTCGGGACTCGCGGTCACGGTCGGAATGCCGAGCGCGAGGCAGTTGCCCGCGAAGATGGACGCGAACGACTCGCCGACGATGGCGTCGATCCCCCAGCGCTGGAGCGCC